>NZ_JAGGQX010000037.1:0-44814 GCF_018613095.1 Bacillus sp. ISL-75 | reverse complement strand
TAAAAATCTAAAAAAGAGCATAGGGTGCGACAGTCAGTGGTGCACCGTGGTCGCTGGAGTCAGACTAACGGACGGGCTCTATGGCACCATAGTTCATCGACCTTCCTCGCCAGCCATTAAAACAGTATCGACCGCATAATCCATTTTCATTCTCTGTGGTGCAGCGCCGATTTTTGCGCTGCATGGATGGCTAACGGGTGCAAGAGTTGAAGATAAGGATGCCTTATTTGTAGGGCAAATTTTTTCTTTTTTAGGCTGAAATTTACTAAGTATACATAATTTCTGAAATGTTGGTGGTACCCATCTGAATAAAAAATCTTACCGTACAAACAATATGTATGAATACTACCAACTCAGGAGGGTTTCGCATGGTAAATATATTGGAAACTGTCATTGATGCTATGAAATCACTGACAGTTCAAGACGAAGACCAACCACTTCATGTTGGAGAAGTGATGTCATGCTGGATTTACTTAGCAGGACTTGAATTAGCTAAAGTATCTGTGCAAGCAGGTATAAATACCACGAAAGATGAAGAATTAAAAGCAATACTTGAAGTAGATATGAAATTAGGTACCAGTCAAAGAGAACGACTCCATGATTTCATGATTAAGGAAGGAATTCCGCTACCTCCTGCCCCTGCAGATATGCCAAAATCAGACACTAATAGTATCCCTCTTGGAGTTAAATTAACGGATGATGTGATTGCAAACGAATTATCATTAAAAATCGTAAGTTTAATTATGCGTGCAGCTGGTTCTGCCTCTGAATCGATTCGTACAGATGTTGGTTTATTGTTTATTCAGTTTCAAACAGAAAAATTTGCTTTCGCAACTAGATTAAAACATTTAATGCGTAAACGCGGATGGATTAAAGTACCACCTTTTTACGTTCCACCTGGTTCCCAGTAACCATTAAGTTAGGGGTAACGTAACTAGTTACAATTGGGATATATTTGAAATTAAAAAATTAAAGAAAGTTATTCCGAACATAGTTGGGTATTTTCCAAGGAAAAAAGAATTATTAAGTTTTATGTATGATTAATCTTTGTTAAGCTAACGGATGCAAGAGTTTTAAATCGGAGCTGTCATTGAGGCAGCTTTTTTTGTGATTGAACTAAGGGCAGTTTAGTCGAAGGAAGAGATGAAATTCTTCTATTTATGTGGCATTTACCAAAATTGTGTAACAAAAGGAGTGTGCGACGTAAAGGAATTTTATAAAAAAGATAAGATATTTTATTTTACACAAATTTTACACATTATGTTAATAGAACCTTGTGAAATCAATGATTAGCAAGCTTGATGAAGGTGGAGTATTTACTTCCAGATACCGTCATTCAACCTGAACAGTTAGAAAGTACATGGCATAAAGAATTAATGCGAAAGGTGGTGTTTGCCTCAACTGCTTCCTTGCAATTTAAAATAATTTTATCTATGGGGGCTAGTGGGTTTAAAAAAATAAAATATCCAACATTATATTGACAAGACTATGTAATGCTCTTACAATTGAAAATGATTATCAATGTCAATTGGGGGAAGTTATATGTTTTATGCAATTAATAGTCGGAATATTTTATTAACATTTATTTTTATTTTTTTATTATCATCAGTATTACTTGGTTGTACAAATGCTAGTGATAAGGAAACAACGTCAGAGAACGTAAACGAAAATATGCTTACGATCGCTTGGGCGAGGGATGTGGGTGAAATGAATCCCCATGTTTATAATCCTTCACAATTATTTGCTCAGTCAATGGTATATGAACCGTTAGTAAGTTACAGAGCTGGGGGAGAGATAAAACCGCACCTTGCTGAGTCATGGGAAATTTCTGAAGACGGAAAAGTATATACATTTCATCTGCGTCAAGATGTCAAATTTTCTGATGGTACAAGCTTTAATGCAGAAATTGTGAAAAAGAATTTTGATACAATTTTGAACCACATGGAATTACATAGTTGGTTGGGTTTCCTTTCGAAAATTGAAAATATGGAAGTTATCGACGAAAATACGTTTAAAATGACATTAACTGAAGCCTATTATCCAACGATTCAGGAGCTAGCTGTTGTTCGACCAGTTCGTTTCTTGGGTGAAGCTGGTTTCCCTGAAAATGGTGATACCTCAAAAGGAATTGTGAAACCAGTTGGTACAGGCCCATGGATTTTGGAAGAGTATAAAGCGGATGAATATGCGATTTTCAAACGAAACGAAAACTATTGGGGTGAGCTTCCAAAAGTAGAAAAAATTCAAGTGAAAGTCATTCCTGATGCAGAAACGAGAGTACTAGCGTTTGAAAAAGGTGAGCTAGATTTAATTTACGGAGAAGGTGTGATCAGTTTAGACGCTTTCAAACAATTAGAATCAACTGATAAATATGAAACTAGCATTTCTGAGCCAGTCGCGACAAGACAGCTTGTTATGAATACAAACAGAGAACAGCTTTCCGATGAACGTGTTCGCCAAGCGTTACATTATGGAGTTAATAAAGAGGCAATGGTGAAAGGAATCACTTCTGGACTAGAAGAAGCAGCAGATTTTATTCTACCGACAAACTTGCCTTATACTTCCGAAATTGATGTTACGAAGATTGGATATGATGTTGAGAAAGCAGAAGCGTTATTAGACGAAGCAGGATGGACACTTCCTAAGGGGAAAACGGTTCGGGAAAAAAATGGACATCTACTTGAAATTGAAATGATGTACGATTCAGCAGAATCTATTCAAAAAGCAATGGCAGAAACGCTACAATCAGAATGGGCTGCCATTGGTGTGAAATTAAATATTGTTGGGGTAGAGCTTGCTGTTCAAGTTCAAAGATTTAAAGATAATAAGTTTGATATTAATTTCTTTAGTAATTACGGTGCTCCATATGATCCGCATACATTTATAAACATTGTGGCAAAAGAAGGATTTGGATTTAATGAAGCCATTTCAGCCTATCCAAACAAAGAGGAATTACTCCAACAAATAGCCCGGGTTCCTCAGACAACTGACGAAAATGAACGTCAACAGCTGTACACATCTATATTAACATCACTGCAGGACCAAGGAGCAATTCTTCCTATCTCTTATATTAAGAAAACAGCGATTTATCAAAAAGATGTCACGAACTTCAATTTCTCTGCGAATCGGGACGAAAATCCATTCACAGGAATTATCATCGAGCAGTAAGCAGGTAGGAGGCTATTATGGGCAATTATATTATAAAACGAATAATGTCCATTATCCCGGTTTTTCTTTTGGCCGCACTTCTAACAACTGGAATGATTCACTTTTCACCGGTGGATCCGGCCGAGGCTTATTTAACAGCAGCACATATCGAACCGACCGATGAGATTTTGGCCCAGAAAAGACATGAGTTTGGTTTAGATCAACCATTCTTCATTCAATATGTAAACTCTATTATGAAGATATGCCAACTTGATTTTGGCATATCTTATGTTTCGAATAAGCCCGTTTGGGACGAGGTGATCTACCGAATTCCAGCAACCCTCCAGCTAGCGCTAGGGAGTTTATTTATCGCGGTGCTTGTCAGTGTCCCTCTTGGCTTTCTGGCAGGAGTAAAGAAAAACAGCGCGATGGATCATTTCAGTCGCATACTCTCCTTTTTCGGGGCATCCATTCCTTCTTTTTGGCTAGGTTATTTATTGATTTTTTTCTTTTCTGTAAAACTTGATCTTTTCCCAGTTGAGGGGTTTGGAACATGGCAACATCTTGTATTGCCATCCATTACGCTTGCTCTTCCTTTAATAGCGATGTACACAAGATTGTTGCGTGCTAGTATTCTTGAAAATTTACAAGAGCCCTATGTGCTATTCGCAAGGACAAGGGGGATAAAAGAAAAAACCATTATGGCCAAGCATGTGTTAAGAATTGCCATTTCCCCGATGATTACTGGTCTGGGGATGAATCTTGGGAAACTGCTGACAGGAACGATTATCGTGGAGACCGTTTTTTCTTGGCCTGGGTTTGGCCGTTATTTTATTGAAGCGATTTTTAACCGTGACATACCTATCATTCAATGCTATGTACTAATAGCCGCTAGTTTATTTATATTTAGCAACCTAATGGTGGATTTGTTTCAAATGTTTATTGACCCGCGCATATCCAAGAAAGAAGGGCAACAACGATGATAACCAGTTTACGCAGGATATTTATAAGTCAAAAAGTGATTCCGATATGTACCATGATATTAGGGATTCTTTTTATCATCACGTTATTAGCTCCCTGGATCGCACCCAATGATCCGATTGCGGTCAATTTAGTTTATAAACTACAGCCTCCCTCCTGGGAATTCCCATTAGGAACGGATCATTTAGGAAGATGCAACTTATCACGCCTTTTATATGGGGGACGAATATCTTTAGGCTTTGCCATGCTCATTTTCATTTCATCTTTAACGATTGGTTTAATGATTGGAACCTTTTCTGGATATAAAGGCGGCTGGGTGGATCAGGTTTTGATGAGATTTTGTGATGGTGTGATGGCTTTTCCTAGTCTTATCCTTATACTTGGACTGGTTGGTATTTTCGGTCCTGGACTTTCGCAGGTCATTTTAGCGCTGATGCTTGTGCAATGGGTATATTACGCGAGAATGTTCCGAGGAATGGTTCTAAGTCTGAAGGAACAAAACTTTATTGCAGCGGCGAAAATAAGCGGTTCATCGCAATGGAAGATCATTAAAAATCATATTGTCCCAAATGTGCTCCCGCCACTTGTGGTCATGGGTACATTAGAAATGGGTTGGGCCATCATGGATATATCCGCCATGTCGTTTCTTGGTTTAGGAGTACAACCGCCTACAGCTGAATGGGGAGCGATGATTCACGAAGGAAAGTCGTATATTCGGACGAATCCTGAATTAATGCTTTTTCCAGGTTTGATGATTATGCTCGTAATTGTGACCTTCAATTTATTGGGCGAAGCGTTATCCGAACGTTACGGTGTCAAACGTCGATCATAAAAAGGAATGAGAATGTTGGGTACAGAACAGTCGAATGTGTTACAAGTGAGAGATTTACATGTACAGGTAAAAACAAAAACGGGTGCTACCACGCTTGTTGAGGATATCAATTTTGAACTGAAGCGTGGGGAGGTACTGGGTCTTGTTGGGGAAAGTGGATGCGGTAAAACCGTTACGAGTATGTCCATTCTTCAGCTTCTCAATCGGAAAACGACAACGATTGAAGGCAGTATCGTATTAAAAGGACGCGAATTGAACGGTTTAGAAGAGAAAGAAATGCGTATGATTCGTGGTAAGGATATAGCTTTTATAATGCAAAATCCGATGAATGCATTTACGCCTGTTTTTACAATTGGCCACCAACTTATTGAAACCATTCGTTCACATACACATTGGAATAAAAAACAAGCAACAGAGCTTGCCATTGAGGCGATGCATCATGTGAACTTACCAGATCCTGTTAAGCTATTAAAATACTATCCTTTTCAATTGAGTGGTGGTATGCTTCAACGGGTGATGATTGCTATTGCAGCATGCTTACATCCTGAGGTCATTATTGCCGATGAACCGACCACCGCACTTGATGTAAATAATCAAAAGAAAGTGCTGTACCACTTAGATAAAATTCGCTCTGAATATGGCTCAGCCATATTATTAATATCCCATGATCTCGGTGTCATTTCTGAAATGGCTGATGAAGTTGCCGTTATGCAAAATGGTCGAATAGTAGAAAAAGCTGGTGTATTCCAATTATTTGATGAGCCGGAGCATGAGTACACAAAAAAACTTTTAAATGCACGGTCAATAGTACATTTAGATGAACCTGTCATCCATTTGGCTTGACTTAGGCATTTATAAGGGGTGAAAAAATGAGTTTATTACAAGTAAATGATGTAACCCATAGCTTTGGATCTCCAACGTTTTTCAACTGGAAAGATCGCTCTAAAAAAACACTTTCCGACATTTCTCTCTCTATTGAGGAAGGGACCTGTTTAGGTTTGCTTGGTACGAGCGGAGCTGGTAAAAGTACCTTAGGAAGAGTGATTCTTGGTCTGGAACGGCCGCAATGTGGACAGGTTCTGTTTCAAGGGCATGATATATATACCGCAGATAAGCATACTCGTCAAAAAATTCGTCGTGATCTTCAAGCTGTATTTCAGGACTCATACTCATCGGTTAACCCTCGAATGACGGCCGAACGAATTATTGCAGAGCCGCTAGAAAA
The DNA here is from genome assembly GCF_018613095.1 of Bacillus sp. ISL-75. NCBI lineage: Bacteria > Bacillati > Bacillota > Bacilli > Caryophanales > Bacillaceae > Bacillus > Bacillus sp. ISL-75. Next base: position 38,629 of record NZ_JAGGQX010000037.1, on the reverse strand, counting down.
CTATGAAAAGCTAACAGTGGCTGAGCAAAACCGAACCGTTATTGAATTATTAGAAAGGGTAGGTCTAAGTGATGCGGACTTAAAAAAATACCCTAATCAATTTAGCGGTGGCCAATTGCAAAGAATCAATATTGCAAGAGCCATCTCACTCAAGCCAAAGCTGATTGTCTTAGACGAATCCGTCAGTAGTCTAGATATGGTGAATCAAACCCTTATTTTAGAATTACTCAAGGAGTTAAAAGCAGACTTCGGGTTATCATATCTCTTTATTACGCATGATATTAAAGCTGCTTATACGATTAGTGATAGATTAGGTGTACTAGAAAAAGGAACATTGGTCGAGCTTTACGATGCAAAAAAACAGTTTTTTACTTCTGAACATCCGGTAGTAAATGAGATGAGAGATTCAATGCTGGCCGAGCACCCACGTTTTCGTTCGGTTAGACCTGTTTAATTTAAACATTATAAACACTTTTCGAATGCCTCGATTTCATTTGCATAATCGGGGCTATTGTCTTATTTGAATGGATAGAAGGAGGAAATTCCTAATGAATCATCGTGCGTACCTCACTTTGGCGATTCCCCTAACAATCTCGACCATGACAACGCCCTTATTAGGTGCTGTAGACACAGCCGTTGTGGGACAGCTTCCTGATGCGGCATATATTGGAGGAGTTGCAGTCGGGACTCTTATTTTTAATACCTTGTATTGGGTTTTCGGTTTTTTACGGGTTAGTACATCTGCTTTTGCCGCACAAGCGAATGGGGCAAGCGATCAAGCCTAAGGAATACTTGCTTTATCGCGTCCATTTTTATTAGCTGTTGTGGTTGGGATGTGTTTTATTCTCTTGCAATGGCCGATTGAATATGTTGCTTTGATATTGTTTTCAAATGATTCTGATGTCAGTCAGTTTGCAGCTGAATATTTTCGAATTAGAATTTGGGGAGCACCCTTTACATTGCTGAACTATGTTATCCTTGGCTGGCTAATGGGGATGGCTAAGATTAAAGAATCTTTAATACTACAAGTTTTAATGAATGTTTTGAATATGATCTTGGCCATTCTTTTTGTCCATGTCTTTTCTTTTGCTGTAAAAGGGGTTGCTGCTGCCGCTTTGATTGCTGAAGTGACAGCCTTTATAGTAGGGCTGTTCATTGTGATGAAGGCAGCACCGTTTGAATGGAGGTTACCATCCGTTCAAGAACTTATAGATACACAGTCTATGAAAAAGATGTTTAACGTGAATAAGGATTTGTTTATTCGAACGATTTGTTTATTAGTCGTTTTTAATATGTTTACAGCAAAAGGTGCTTCGTTTGGTACAAACTTTTTAGCGGCCAATGCGGTTCTATTTCAAATTCATTACATTATGGCTTATTTCTTTGAGGGGTTTGCCAATGCCACGAGTATTCTCGTCGGCAAAGCGGTAGGAGCAAACGACAAGGATTTATATAAAAAAACACTTAGTTTATCAAAGCAATGGTCGGTGATTACGGCTTTTGTGATAGCTTGTATATATGGATTATTTCAAGAAAAAATTATTGGGCTTTTTACCAATCTACCAAGTGTAATCGAACTTTCAACTACATATGGAACATGGCTTATCCTTTACCCCTTTGCCGCGTGTTTTGGCCTTGTCATTTATGGTGTCTTCACAGGTGCAACTGAAATTGCTCCTGTTCGAAACTCTATGATTTACGCAATGATCTTATATATCCTTATACAATTTACGGCAACACCTATCTGGCATAATCATGGCCTATGGCTGGCTTTCATTCTATACACTTTTGGGCGTTCTGGATTCTTGGTCATGTATACTCCTAGATTAAATAAAAGATTATTATTATAAACAAAGGAATCTAAAAATTACAGCTACTTCTAAAATGAATCATTTGTCATGTAACAAGGAGGAATAAAAAATAGCTAGGCATACAAATGAAATATCTATAGAGGAAGGATCAATTCTAACACCAATTAAAAAAGCACTTGAAATATTCTATTTGTTAGACTAGTATAATTAATATCTCTTAAAATTACATATGAATTTGTTAACAATTAGTTAAGATGCCTTAGGGCTTAATAGGGAATCTGGTGAAAGGCCAGAACTGTCCCCGCAACTGTAAGTGTGGACGAAATAGACAAACCACCGGAGCGTTTATTTTATTGACGATTCGGGAAGGGTCTAAAGTAGGAAGAAACACAAGTCAGGAGACCTGTCTTAACTTTTAATGTTTCGATTTCTTCGGGGGTTGAGAAGATGGAACGTTTGGACAAAAAGGATTATTTATTAACTTTCTTTGTTCTGACGTTTTATCCGTTCAACTAATGTTGAACGGATTTTTTCGTTTGGATGATTCTAAATCATTTTTAATTCGCATAGTTTAGCTTTAGAAGGAACAAGCCTTTTTAACAATTGAATAGATTAGGATAGGTGCACGAATATGTGCTTAATAGGGAAGTACGGTTTAAATCCGTCACGGTACCCGCCACTGTATGGGGAGTTCATTGCAGATGTCACTGAAGGAATTCGGGAAGACGCAATGAATGATGAACCTAAGTCAGGAGACCTGCCTTTACCTAATAACTTCCATCAACCTACGGGAACATAGGTAGAAGTGCTGAACATACATCGCTATTTTTTTGTGTGTATATATTCTGCACCCCTATGTCCATAGGGGTGCTTTTTTTACGTAAAAAACGAAAAGGAGAGTGTGACATGACTACTTGGAATTTACAAGGGACGAAACACCATGTTTTCATTTGCAACGGCAGCAGCTGTATGAGAAAGGGTGGGGAGGAAGCGACACAAGCGATTCGGAATGAAATCACCAATTTAAACTTAGATTCACTCGTACATACAACAAGAACGAGATGCAATGGGAGATGTAAGGACGCTCCCGTTGCTATTGTTTATCCAGATGGGACCTGGTATAAAAACGTGACGTCAGAAGTGGGAACTACGATTGTAAGGCGTCATCTGGCGGAAGGTCATTGCCTTCAGGAGCATGCGATCTATCAATATTCCGAAGAAGGATTCATACAGACAGAAGGGTCGGAATGTATCGCAGGAGTACAAAAAGCGGTTAAAGAAAAGATTTAACAGCGGATAGTAGCTGGATTCTAGTTTGAAATTTTGGAAGGTGGCGTAATAGTGTGAAAGGCAAATTATTGGTTATTGGTTTTGGCCCTGGTGATGAAAAACATATCACCGGACGGGCAAAAGAAGCCATCCAAGAAAGTGATATCATCATCGGCTACAAAACCTACGTTGATTTAATCAAGGGATTAATAGGTGGAAAGCAAATCATCAGCACAGGAATGACAGAAGAAGTGAGCCGGGCCCAGGAGGCAGTGAAACAGGCAGAACTCGGTAACACGGTAGCCGTCATTTCGAGCGGTGATGCCGGTGTATATGGAATGGCAGGACTGGTTTACGAAGTGCTAATCGAAAAAGGCTGGAAAAAAGACTCAGGGGTAGAAGTGGAGGTGGTCCCTGGTATTTCTGCCATTAACTCCTGTGCTGCTTTATTAGGCGCGCCGGTTATGCATGATGCCTGTACGATCAGCTTAAGTGACCATTTGACACCTTGGAGCATAATCGAGAAACGAATCGAAGCGGCCGCTCAAGCTGATTTTGTGATTGCCTTATATAATCCAAAAAGCGGGAGAAGAACACGGCAGATCATGGAAGCTCAAAAAATTCTACTAAAATATCGCTCGCCAGAAACTCCTGTAGGATTGGTAAAGAGTGCTTACCGTGATAGTCAAAAGATCGTCTTAACCAATTTACAAGAGATGCTCGAACATGAAATTGGCATGTTAACCACCGTTTTAATTGGCAACTCTTCCACATTTTTCTATGACGGCTTGATCATCACTCCGCGCGGTTATCAGCGGAAGTATACATTAAATCAGGCAATACAGCCGTTGAAACCGCATCAACGTTTGCAAAAGGAAGCCGAACCATGGGCACTGGAGCAAATGGAAGATGTAACATCGGTGAACAAGAAACTAGTCACCCCAACCTCAGTGAAAGAGTCGCCAAGAGAGCTGGCTGAGGAAGCTTTGCAAATGATCCTTGGTGAGAACTATGGCCTATCCCAAGGTTTAACGGTGAAGCAAGACTTTCAATCTATTTTTGAGGTAGCGATCAGCCCTGGGGTCGCCAATAAAAAATTTACCGCGACTCAGATGGTCATTCTTTCCGAAATTGTCGGAGAAGAAGGTGTCATGGAATACACACAAGACCATTTTATGAAGCTGCAAATTTTAACCTCTAAGCCTGATGAGATTGTTGAAAAACTAACGGCGGCCAACTTTTTGATTGCTCCTGTTGGCGACGTATTAACCGTAAAAGCCTGTGATTTTTGTGACGGAGAAAAGAAGGATTCCATTCCATATGCAGAGGAACTGCATGAAAAGCTTGGCGGAATGGAACTTCCTAAGGAATTAAAACTGGGTGTAAATGGCTGCGGTATGGCCTGCTACGGAGCTGTAAAAGAGGATATTGGCATTGTTTACCGAAAAGGAGCGTTTGATTTATTTCTAGGGGCAAAGGTAGCCGGAAGATCGGCACATCCCGGCCAAATTGTAGCGGAAGGAATCGCACCGGACCAAATTGTCGGGGTCATAGAGGGGATTGTTCAAGAGTACAAACAAAAGGCCTATCCAAATGAACGTTTCTATAAATTTTTTAAACGGGCCAAAGAGGTTCAAGGTTTTGTGTACCAGGATATCACACCAAGCCTTAAAATCGAAGCGGCTGTTTGCGGGGAGTAAAGGGAGAGACGACTAGCGGTCAATTGGTAGGTTAGGCATTTACAAACAAAGGGGAGAAAATATTTTGAAAGCAATTTTATTTGTGGGGCATGGGAGCAGAGATCAAGAGGGAAATCAGCAGGTTCGCGAGTTCATCGGTGAGATGAGAAAGACTTGGGACGATTCTTTCCTAGTTGAGACGTGCTTTTTAGAATTTGAACGACCAACCGTTAATCAAGGAATCGATCTGTGTGTGGAGAAAGGAGCCGACCATATTGTCGTGATTCCAATCATGCTCTTACAGGCAGGACACTCCAAAATTCATATTCCAGCAGCTATTGATGAGGCAAAGAATAAATATCCACTTGTTGAATTTATTTATGGCCGGCCAATTGGTGTTCATGAGGAAACATTTGAAATTCTAAAAACGAGATTAATGGAAATTGGCGAGAATTTAGAATCAATCGAAGACGATACGGCTGTCCTTTTGTTAGGACGGGGCGGAAGCGATCCCGATGCGAATAGTGATTTATATAAAATTGCTAGATTACTATGGGAAAAAACAAACTATAAAATCGTCGAACCTGCTTTTATGGGGGTGACGAATCCCCTTGTGAACGAAGGGATTGAGCGCTGTATTAAGCTTGGAGCAAAAAAAGTGGTAATCCTGCCTTACTTTCTATTCACCGGCATCCTGATTAAACGGTTAGAAGATATGATGGTTCCTATTCAAAATCAATATTCCGCGGTTGAATTTCTGTTAGCTGACTATTTTGGTTATCATCCAAAATTACAGACGATTTTAATCGATCGGGTGGAAGAAGCCCTCCGTGATGAGGTGAAGATGAACTGCGATACCTGCCAATACCGTCTCAATGTGATGGAACATATCGATCATCACCACCACCATGATCATGATCACGATCATCATCACGGCCATGACCATCACCATCATGACCATGACCACGACCATCACCATGATCACGAACATGCAGAGCAAAAGGCAGGAGATAGAGGATGATTTTCGTATTAGCCGGTACAAGTGATGCACGAGCCCTTGCTTTAGAAATAAAAAAGGAGGGCTTCGATCTCTTGGCCTCCGTTGTCACAGAAAATGCAGCGGTTGAATTAAGGGAGTCAGGGATACCTGTTCAAGTAGGAAGATTAACGGATGAAGACATGGTGGGGTTGATTGAAACAAAAGGGATTCTAGCGGTTGTCGATGCCAGTCATCCATTTGCGGAAGAAGCTTCGAAAAACGCAATCAAGGCGGCCCAAACGGCGGGAATCCCCTATATCCGGTATGAACGGGAGTCACAAACTTTTCAATATGACAACATGATAGTCGTCGAAAGCTACGAGGAAGCAGCGGAGCTTGCATTGGCCAAAAAAGGCGTGGTGATGTTGACGACTGGCAGCAAGACGCTTCAAATTTTCACAGAAAAACTATTAGGAAACCCGGACATCCGCTTGATCGCCAGGATGCTGCCTCGTGTGGATAATATGGAAAAATGTGAGCAGCTAGGGCTGCCGCAGAAAAATATTGTTGCGATCCAGGGACCATTTTCAAAAGAGTTCGACAAAGCCCTATATAAGCAATATGGCGTGACCTTAATGGTGACGAAAGAGAGCGGGAAAGTCGGATCGGTCGATGAAAAGGTGGAAGCGGCCAAGGAACTGGGGATTGAGGTCATCCTTATTGGCCGCCCGAAACTGAATTATGTCACCGTCTATGCTAATTTTATTGATGTCATCGCAGAATTAGATAAAAGGATTGGTTCCACACCAACCGTCACAACAGAACAATCATTTTAAATACAGGAGTGAGAGAAATGGATTTTCGTACCGAATTTAAACCGTTAACCGTCCAACCGGAACAGATCGAAGGAAGAAGTTTTGAAATGATTAATGAAGAAATTGGGGAACACCCGTTTACCGAGGAGCAATATCCGATTGTCCAGCGCATCATCCATGCATCCGCTGATTTTGAACTCGGGAAAAGCGTCCTCTTTCATCCTGACGCTATTCAGTCCGGCATCCGCGCGATTCGGAGCGGGAAAATGGTAGTTGCCGATGTTCAAATGATTCAAAGCGGGGCTAATAAAGCGCGAATTCAAAAATTCGGCGGAGAAATCAAGGTCTATATTTCTGACCCGGATGTGGTACAAGAAGCCAAACGGTTAAATACCACACGGGCAATTATTTCGATGCGAAAAGCGATCAAAGAAGCGGACGGCGGCATTTTTGCCATCGGGAACGCCCCAACCGCCTTACTCGAACTCATCCGCCTGATTAAAGAAGGAGAAGCGAAACCAGGTCTTGTCATTGGTCTGCCAGTTGGGTTTGTTTCCGCCGCTGAGTCAAAAGAAGAATTAGCCAAGCTCGATATCCCATTCATTACGAATATTGGCAGGAAAGGCGGCAGTACCGTGACTGTTGCTGCATTAAACGCCATTTCCATTATGGCTGAACGGGGATAACCCATGCAGGAAGTACCAAAAGGAAAGCTGCGGGAAGGATATACGACAGGGGCCTGTGCAACGGCGACAACAAAAGCGGCGCTAACGGCATTAATAACCAGTGAGCCGCAAACAGAATCGACCATTTACTTGCCCGTCAAGCGGTTTGCAACCTTTCAGATAGAAAGCTGTGAGGTGACGGAACAAACGGCTACCGCCAGTACGATTAAAGACGCGGGGGATGACCCGGATGCCACCCACAGGGCCTTAATCGTTTCCACCGTGTCATGGATCGATGAACCAGGTATCGTCCTTGACGGGGGAATTGGGGTTGGCCGGGTCACAAAGGACGGCTTGCCCGTTCCTGTTGGCGAAGCCGCGATTAACCCTGTTCCCCGCAGGATGATCCGTGAGACGGCAGAAGGGGTTTTAAAAGAATTCGGGATTACGAGAGGGATTAAGATCGTCATTTCCGTACCAGCCGGTGAAGAAATCGCCAAAAAGACACTCAATGGACGCTTAGGAATCATTGGCGGGATTTCTATCCTTGGAACCCGCGGGATTGTCGTTCCTTTTTCCACAGCCGCCTATAAGGCCAGCATCATCCAAGCGATTAGTGTTGCCCGGGCCAGTGGCTGCGAGCACGTTGTCATTACAACAGGCGGGCGGAGCGAGAAAAATGCCATGAAGCAATTCCCCGAGCTGTCTGAGGAAGCTTTTATCGAAATGGGTGACTTTGTCGGGTTTACCCTTAAACAATGCAAGAAGCAAGGGGTAAAAAGAGTGTCGATGGTCGGCATGATGGGGAAATTCTCAAAGGTGGCAATGGGGATCATGATGGTCCACTCGAAAAGCGCCCCGGTAGATTTTGATTTTTTATCGGAGGTGGCAAGCAGTACCGGTGCTGATGCCGCTCTGGTTGAGCAAATTCGAACGGCCAATACGGCATCACAGGTTGGCGATATGATGACAGCACAGGGCCATCTTTCCTTTTTCGAAATGCTAAGCGACCATTGCTGCCTTGCTGCGTTAAAGGAAGTCGATGGCGGGATCGATATAGATACGACCCTTTATACCATGAAGGGGGAATTGTTAGGAAAGGCGGTGTGTAAGAGTGGCATCAATTAAAATGATCGGCATTGGGGATGAAGGCAAAGTGAGCCTGCTCCCGATGTACGAAAAATGGATTTATGAAAGTGAACTATTAATAGGAGGAAAGAGACAGCTTTCTTTTTTTCCTGAATTCGCCGGCGAAAAAATGGCGATTGAAGGAGGGCTTTCTTCACTCGTCGAACGGTTGCAGTCGGAGACGAGAAACGTAGTGATTCTAGCTTCTGGAGACCCGTTGTTCTATGGAATTGGAAGCTATTTATCTTCTAAAATCGATTTGGATATTTATCCATATTTAAGTTCGATCCAGCTTGCTTTTGCCAGAATGAAAGAAAGATGGCAGGATGCTTATTTCACCAGCGTTCACGGCAGGAGTATAAAAGGGCTGGCCCAGCGAGTGGATGGAAAAAAAACGGTCGCAATCTTAACCGACACAGAAAATTCCCCAAATAAAATCGCTCAGTATTTGCTTTCCTTTGGCATGACTGAATATGAGGCGTTTGTGGGAGAGAACCTTGGCAGTGACAAGGAACGATGCCGCTGGTTTACCCTTGCTGAAATGAAGGATGAAGAGTTTTCACCGCTCAATGTGGTGATTCTCAAGAAAAAGGGGGAATGCCCGCATTGGCCGATCGGCATTGACGATGCGGAGTTTTTTCAGCGCAAACCGGATAAGGGCTTAATTACCAAAAAGGAAATCCGCACACTAAGCATTAGTGCCCTAAGGTTAATGGAAGACAGTACGGTTTGGGATATTGGGACATGCACAGGTTCTGTTGCGATTGAGGCAGCGAAAATCGCTAGGGAAGGACAAGTGTTTGCCATCGAAAAGAACGAGGGCGACCTGGAAAACTGTAAGCAAAATTTAGCTAAGTTTCGTGTGGATGCCACACTCGTTCACGGGAAAGCACCAGAGGGATTAGATACCTTCCCAGATCCGGATGCGGTTTTTATTGGCGGGACGGCAGGCGGGATGGAAGACATTTTGGATATTTGCTGCAGCCGCTTGAAAGCGCGTGGACGCATTGTCTTAAATGCCGTCACGATTGAAAATCTTTCCGAAGCGATGCTTGCGTTTAAAGAGCGGGGTTATGAGACGAACATTACGCTTGCGCAAATATCCAGAAGTAAGCCCATTTTGAATCTGACAAGATTTGATGCATTAAATCCGATTTACATAATAGAAGCATGGCGCAAGGAAGGGGAGTAAACATGTTAGGTACATTATACGGCCTTGGGGTTGGCCCGGGGGATCCAGAGCTCATTACCGTTAAGGCGTTTCGTAAATTAAAGGAATCACCAGTGATTGCCTATCCGAAAAAACAAAAGGGCAGCAAAAGCTATGCCCATCGAATTATTGATGTCTATTTTCAGCCGAACGAAAAAGAAATGCTGGGCCTTGTCTTTCCGATGACAAAGGATCCAGCCACATTGGAAAGAAAATGGACGGAAACCGTGGAAAATGTATGGGCGAAGCTGCAGGAGGGAAAGGATGTCGCTTTTGTAACGGAAGGGGATCCTCTTTTATACAGCACGTTTATTCATATGATGCGTTTGATGCAGGAAAAGTATCCGCAGGTTCCGATTGAAGTCGTTCCGGGGATTTCGTCCATCAATGGGGCGGCTTCTAGGCTGGGAATTCCATTGGCAGATGGGGATGAGCATGTGGCGATTGTTCCAGCACGGGATGACTATGAAACCATGAAAAAAGTCATTCAGGACAATGATTGTGTCATTTTTATAAAAGTAGCGAAAGTCATTGATTTAATGCTGGAAGTATTACGTGATTTAGATTTGCTTGACAAGGCTTCAGTCGTCACAAAGGTAACGTCGGATGAGGAGATTATTTGGCGGGCAGATGAGCTCGAAGGAGCGGAGCTTGAATACTTAACATTAATGGTGGTGAGAAAATGAAGCTTTATATCATTGGTGCCGGACCAGGCGATCCTGATTTAATCACGGTAAAAGGTCTTCAACATCTTAAGCAGGCAGATGTCGTTCTTTATGCAGATTCTCTTGTAAACGAAGACTTAATTGCCAAAGCAAAACCTTCTGCCGAAATATTAAAAACCGCCGGGATGCATTTAGAAGAAATGGTTAACGTCATGGCTGATCGAATCCAGCAAGGGAAAAAGGTCGTTCGTGTCCACACGGGCGATCCGGCTGTCTATGGGGCGATTATGGAACAAATCGTCTTGTTAAAGAAGAAAGGAATCGAAGTAGAGATTGTTCCGGGTGTGAGCTCTGTGTTTGCAGCCGCCGCGGCCGCGCAAGCTGAGCTGACGATTCCTGATTTAACGCAAACCGTGATCCTGACAAGAGCCGAAGGCAGGACACCTGTGCCAGAATTTGAAAAGCTGGCGGATTTAGCAAAACATCATTGCACAATTGCGCTTTTCTTAAGTGCGACATTAACGAAAAAGCTTGTCAAGGAATTGACCGGGGCTGGCTGGAGCATGGATACCCCTGTTGCGGTCGTTTATAAAGCGTCGTGGCCGGATCAAAAAATTGTCCGGACTACACTGGAACGGTTGGATGAAGATATGCGGACTAATGGGATTCGTAAACAGGCGATGATCTTAGCCGGCTGGGCGCTAGATGAAAACATTCACGAACAAGATTATCGTTCCAAGCTGTATGACAAAACATTTACACATGGATTCCGCCGGGGGGTGGAGTCGTAATGATCGAGCTCCAAGAAGCGCAAAGGGCGGTCATTCAGCAGAAGGGTGACTATGCCGTTGTTGCGATTACAAAGCATGGGGTCGAACTGGCCCGCAAACTGGGACATTCGTTTCAACATGCCGATGTGTACTATATGGCGAAATTTGAAAAAGGTGATGAAAGGAACAAGGACATCCAATTATTCACCGGAAGCGTTCGCCTTCTTCTGCCTTCTCTTTTTGAGGCCTATAAGGGGCTGATCATCATCATTTCCCTTGGAGCCGTGGTCCGAATGATTGCGCCTATTTTAAAGGATAAAAAAACAGATCCTGCCGTTGTCGTTATAGACGATAAGGGCGAACATGTGATCAGCGTGCTGTCAGGCCATATCGGCGGTGCCAATGAACTAACGAAAGAAGTGGCGGCCGCCCTAAAGGCCCGCCCCATTATTACCACCGCTTCAGATGTACAGGAAACGATTGCGGTTGATTTGTTCGGAAAACGGTTTGGCTGGATCTGGGACTCGGCTGAAAAGCTGACGCCCGTTAGCGCTTCGGTTGTGAACGAAGAAAAAATCGCCGTGGTCCAAGAGTCAGGCGAAAAAGACTGGTGGCCATATGGAAGGGCGCTCCCTGAAAATATTCAGCCCTATTCATCGATCCAAGAAGCACTGGCACAAAAGCCGGATGCTGCCCTAGTGGTAACCCATCGGAATTTATCCGAAGACGAAACGGAGATTTTAAATAATGGTGTTTTATATCGACCAAAGGTGATTGTCCTTGGAATGGGCTGCAACCGCGGGACCACTCGTGCTGAAATCGAAGCAGTGATCGACGAAACGCTTGAGGAATTAGGGTTTTCGAAAAAAAGTGTCAAAGCGGTTTGCACGATTGATCTAAAAAAGGATGAAGCGGGGCTGCTGGAAGTGGTGAATAAAAACCGCTGGGAGTTTATTTATTACACACCAGCTGAATTGAATGCCATTGAACTTCAGAACCCTTCTGAAACGGTTTTTAAATATACCGGTGCATACGGCGTCAGTGAGCCGGCTGCCTTATTGTACAGCGGTGCGGAACAGTTAGCGCTAATGAAGAAGAAATCAGGTAATGTCACCATTTCAGTAGCGGTCATTCCCCATTGATGGAGGAGGGAACATAAGATGTCAAATCGCAGACTTGTGATTGCAGGAACAGGCAGCGGTGTCGGAAAAACTACTCTGACCATTGGGCTGATGTCTGCTTTAAGGAAAAAAGGTTATACCGTCCAGGGCTTTAAATGCGGTCCAGATTATATCGACCCGACCTATCATACGGCCGTCACGGGAAGAACGTCAAGAAACATTGACAGCTGGATGCTCAACCACGAGATGGTCAAAGAGATTATCAACCGCGCAAGTGTTGGGGCGGATATTTCCGTCATCGAAGGGGTAATGGGATTCTTTGATGGGAAAAATCCACTTAACAATACGGGTTCAACAGCTGAAATCAGTCTCATCACCGAAAGTCCGGTTATTTTGGTCGTGAATTGTGCCAGTATGGCCCGTAGTGCGGCGGCCATTGTGAAGGGATTTCAAACGTTACTGAAGGAAGCCAATATTGTCGGGGTGATTGCTAACCGCGTTGGGAGCGAAGGCCATTTTAAAATCGTTCAAACCGCGATTGAGCAAGAATGCGGTATTCCTGTCCTTGGCTATTTGAAAAGAAACGAGGAACTCTCGATTCCGGAACGGCATTTAGGGCTGATACCCTCCGTTGAGCGGGGAGAATTGGATCCATTTTTTGAGCAGCTTGGTGATTTAGTGCTTGAAACCATCGATGTAGATTCTTTATATGAGCTAGCGAAAGCTTCCCTTTTAAAGGTAAAAGAATCCCAGTTTAAGAGAGCGGAGCAGGCAACTGTAAAAATTGCAATCGCACGAGATGCCGCTTTTAATTTTTACTATCAGGAAAACCTCGACATGTTATCAGCCGCTGGAGCCGAGCTGATCGAGTTCTCTCCATTAAAGGGTGAATGCCTGCCGGAACAAGTCGATGGCTTGTATATCGGCGGCGGGTTCCCAGAGGAATTTGCGGAAGAGCTGACCAAACAGACAGAGGTAAACAACTCGATTCGAACGGCCATTGAAAAAGGACTGCCAACCTTGGCTGAATGCGGCGGGTTTATGTACTTAACCGAATCGTTGGAAACAACGGATGAAACGAGTTACAAAATGGTCGGGATCATTCCCGGAAAGGTGAAAATGCAGACAAAACTAGCGGCTTTGGGATACCGTGAAATCACCGCAGAAGGAGAAAATTTCTTGTTAGCGGGAAATCTGAGTGCAAGAGGTCATGAATTTCACTACTCTACCTTTCATCCGAGAACGGATTTTGACCCGGCATACCAAACGAAAGGAATGCGCGGGTTTAAGCAGGAGGGCTATCGGAACGGCAATTTAATTGCAGGTTATACGCATTTTCATTTTGGCTCATGCCCTGAGCTAGTGGAAAATTGGGTGAAGAAATGTAAGGAGTTCAAAGAAAATGGTTAAAGCTCTTCCACTTATGTTTCAAGGTACCAATTCGGATGTCGGCAAAAGTGTCGTCGTGACAGCCTTTTGCCGGATTTTCGCCCAGGACGGATATAAAACGGTTCCGTTTAAATCACAAAATATGGCGTTAAATTCCTATATCACCGTGGACGGAAAAGAAATCGGCAGAGCCCAGGGAGTTCAGGCCGAAGCAGCAGGAATTCAGGCAACTACCGATATGAACCCGATTCTACTAAAGCCGAACCGGGATAACCAATCCCAAATTGTCGTCCATGGTAAACCATATAAGAATATGGAAGCAGGAAGGTATCGCCAGGAATTCTTTCAAACTGGATTGGAACTGATTCAACAATCACTCTCCACCCTGTCCCAAAATTATGAACGGATTGTCATTGAAGGGGCAGGCAGTCCGGCCGAGATTAATCTCAATGATCGGGAAATGGTCAATATGCGGGTCGCCAAAATGGCGGATGCCCCTGTGATCCTGATTGGGGATATCGAAAAAGGCGGAGTGTTTGCTAGTTTAGTAGGAACCCTTCAACTGATGGAACCAGCGGACCGTGACCGAGTGATAGGCGTGATTATCAATAAATTCCGCGGCGATATCCGCCTGCTGGAATCCGGATTAACGTGGTTTGAGGAGTATTCAGGTAAACCCGTTCTCGGCGTGATTCCTTACTTGGAGAATCTAAATATAGATGCCGAGGATTCCGTGATTTTAAATCAATATACCTCCACTCAAAATACCGAAAAAGAATTGGATATCGCGGTGATTCAGTATCCGAAAATCTCCAATTTCACCGATGTCGACCCGTTTTTTGCCGAGCCTGATTGTCATGTCCGTTTTATAACGAGAGCGGATCAATTACACGACCCAGATTTAGTGATTCTCCCAGGTAGCAAGAATACAATTGAAGATTTGCTGTTTTTACGAAAGAGCGGCATCGCTCAAAAAATAGCAGATTTACAGAAAAAGAAACACACCCTTCTTTTCGGGATCTGCGGCGGCTATCAAATGCTCGGTGATAAAATTGAGGATCCGTTGGCGATCGAGTCTCTCCATCAAGAAATCGAAGGTCTTCAGTTACTGCCAATTGAAACGACCATTACGAAAGAAAAGACGACGATCCTATCAAATGGGATGTTGCATCTTTTCGGAAAAAACTTTCATGTGACAGGTTACGAGATTCATATGGGTGAAACCTTGAGGACAGGAGTGTCCCAAGGGCTTATTTTTACGAATGAAAAATGGGATGGCTGTCATTCTTCAGACGAAACCATCATCGGCACTTATTTTCATGGAATTTTCCATAATGATGAATTTCGCGAGGAATTGCTTAATCAGATCCGACGCAAAAAGGGGTTGGAGCCCATCCACAAGCGCCCATCTTTTAACCAATTGAGGGAAGAAGCGTTTGACCGTCTGGCAGAACATGTTAGGGAACATGTAAAACTCGATGTCATTGAACAATTAATGAAGGATTACCAGAAAAGGGGGATCACCCAATGAATAGCGTAAAAACAGCCATCAAGCCTCTCGATAGAGAAATGGGGCAGCAAGTTCGTGAATATATCGATACGTTGACCAAACCTCCGGGCAGTTTGGGGAGATTAGAGGAATTAGCCATTCAACTGGCGGAAATGACATCTGAAGCCTTTCCAGTCGTGTCACCGCCTGGAGTGATCGTGTTTGCCGCTGATCATGGCGTGGTCGAAGAAGGGGTGTCCGCTTTTCCGCAGGAAGTAACTGTGCAAATGGTTATGAACTTTTTAAACAGCGGTGCGGCCATCAATGTTTTTAGCCGGCAAATCGGAGCCAATTTTGAGGTCGTCGATATCGGTGTGGCAGCAGATATTGAGGCTGAAGGGTTTGTGAATCGGAAAATTCGCTATGGAACCAACAATATTTGCCAGCAGGATGCAATGACAAGAGAAGAGGCCGAACAAGCCATCGCCGTTGGCTATGAACGGGCGGAAAAGATGATTCAACAGGGAATCAAATGCTTAATTGTTGGTGAAATGGGGATTGGCAATACGACGCCAAGCAGTGCGATCGCAGCGGTTTTAAGCGGACAGGACATCAGTGCCCTTGTCGGCCGGGGAACAGGGATTGCGACAGAAAAAATCCGACATAAGCAAGAGGTCATCACACGGGCACTAAAGGAAAGAAACCCTGACCGGAAGGATCCAAACGATATCTTAGCTAAAATTGGCGGTTTGGAAATAGCCGGTATGACCGGTGCAATGCTCTCCGCCGCTCGGAACCGAATCCCGATATTGGTAGATGGATTTATTTGCACGGTAGCAGCTCTTTTGGCAAGGGAAATCTGTGAGACAGCAGCGGATTATATGATTGTTGGCCATCGTTCCGTCGAGCCTGGACATGAAATTGCGCTGCAGTTATTAGGCAAGAAGCCACTACTTGATTTAGATTTGCGGCTAGGAGAAGGGAGCGGGGCAGCAGTGGCCTTTCCTATCTTACAATCAGCGACCTTAATGCTGAAAGAAATGGCCACCTTTGCATCGGCTGGAATTTCAAATGAGTAACTTAGGAAAGGAGCGAGAAGATGACAAATGGAAAAGTGTATCTTGTTGGTGCTGGACCAGGAGACCCTAAGCTGATTACGGTTTATGGGATGGAGTGTATCCAAGAGGCGGATGTGATTTTATATGACCGCTTAGTAAATGAGGAACTGCTGAAATATGCAAAGGCGGAGGCAGAGCTGATTTTTTGTGGCAAGCAGCCAGGAAAACACCAGATCATTCAGGATCAAATCCACGAGCTGTTAATTGAAAAAGCCAGTCAGGGCAAGACTGTCACCAGATTAAAAGGAGGCGACCCCTGCATTTTCGGCCGTGTCGGTGAAGAAGCGGAAATTCTCGCGGAACATGGGATCCCGTATGAAATGGTGCCGGGGATTACAGCTGGTATTGCAGCGCCTGCTTATGCCGGAATTCCGGTGACTCACCGCGATTATGCTTCCTCCTTCGCGATCGTCACTGGCCACAGCCGAGCGGAAAAGGATGAGGATCAATTAAATTGGCCAGCCCTCGCTCAAGGAATCGATACGATTGCCTTTTATATGGGAATTGGGAATTTACCCTATATTGTTTCGAGATTAATCGAGAACGGAAAAAGCCCTGATACAAAAGCCGCCATTATCCAATGGGGGACGACGGCCAATCAGAAGACGGTGACCGGAAGTTTAAAGGATATCGAAGTCCGGGTTCTTGAAGCTGGGATTACTCATCCGGCGATTGTTCTGGTGGGTGATGTGGTCGGCCTGCGCGAGAAATTACGCTGGTTTCAAGAAGCAGAAGAAAAACAAATTGTTGGAATAGGGAGGGACTAAGATGTCGATTATAGCGGAAATCAAAAATCGAAGAGCGATCCGTGATTATACGGCGCGAGAGGTCGAAGATGAAAAGATTCACAGCTTATTAGAAGCAGCGACATGGGCACCGAATGACCGGATGCGGGAACCATGGAGTTTTTATGTCATTAAAGGCGAAGCTAAAAAACGATATGAGGCGTTGGCCTATGAATATTTACAGGAACGCTTTCCAACCAAACCAAATTTAATCGAAAGCTCCTTAAAAGTATTGAAAACCACACCGGTTCATATTGTCGTTACAGCCGACATCGTTCAAGAAGATGAAGAGGCCTCTGCTGATAATGAATATGCCGTATGCTGTGCAATCCATTCGATGTGGCTTGCCGCCAAAGAATTGGGACTAGGGCTGGTTTGGAGGACAAGGGGCGTTGGACTTGTTCGCGATCAACGAATGGTTGAGTTTATTGGATCACCTGAAAACAAGAAAATTATCGGAAATTTGTTTATCGGTTATCCCGATCCAGAAGTATTAAAAAAGGCGAAAGTGCCGGCTCGGACATCCTTTGAAGAAAAAACAGTCTGGCTGTAACGAGGAGTGAAACGGATGGAAGAGGTAACAGAAAACAAAGCAAAACGCGGTCTTACATTAGTTTATACCGGTGATGGAAAAGGGAAAACGACGGCAGCTCTTGGGCTGGCTGTCCGTGCCGCCGGCCGGGGAAAACGGGTACTCATGATTCAATTTATCAAATCACCTGATCGAACGTACGGAGAAAAAATTACGTTCGAAAAATTGGGGATTGAAATTGTGCAGACAGGAGTCGGCTTTACCTGGACGAAAACACCTGAGGAACATCGGGAAGCCCTAAAAACAGCGTGGGCGTTAACGAAAGAAAAGGTACAGTTTGGCGGCTACGATGTTGTCATTTTAGATGAACTGAATAATGCACTCGCGATTGATAAATTCCCGATTGATGATGTCCTTCCGTTGACAGAAGTAATGGAGTTGATTCAGCAGCGCCCTAAGGGGATACATCTGGTCATTACCGGACGTTCAGCCAAAGAGGAAATTATCGAATGCGCGGATTTAGTAACCGAAATGAAGCCCGTTAAGCATTATTATAATGAAGGAATTCCTGCCGTGAAGGGAATTGAGTTTTAATGGTCTACATTGAAAAATTTGGACATGGCGGAGATTTACTGACGGCCCGACAGTTGTTTCGTAAAGATTCTATTTCGGTGTACCTTCTGAACGGGCAAAGATGGGCGAACCGTTGCGGTACATTGAAGGCTTTGGGAGTCTAATTATATGAAACTAGGAAAAGGAAGCTGCAATGGAACATTTGGAGAATTGGTCCAAGGAATCATTGGTGATCGCCCTTATTTAATCACCCTGCCGATATCGAGTTTAAGAAGTGAGGCTAGGTTTATTCCAGATCCAATCGTTAACGGAATAAAAGTGGCAGACTCAAAAGTAAAAGCTCAAAAAGCAGGGGAATGGTTATGCCAACTGTTTGGGGTAAAGGGCGGCGGGGATCTCGAGATACGCTCTAATATCCCAGTTGGTAAAGGTCTGGCCAGTAGTTCAGCAGATATTGTTGCTTCATTAAGAGCAATTGCTGACAGCTATAGTCTTCCGCTCACAAATGAAATGATCTCGATGATTGCCGCAAAAGTGGAACCTACCGATGGGGTAATGTATGAGGAAGTCGTGGTCTATGACTATATTCACGGTCAGCTGATTGAAAGCTTTGGGGCCTTACCCCCATTCATCCTCGTTGGTATCGACCTTGGGGGTATGATCAACACAATTGAATTTAATGAAGTTCCGAAAGAGTACAGCCAGAACGATCAACAGCAATTTATTAAAGCTTATGATCTGGTTACAAAAGGGTTTAAGGAGAAAAATTTAACTTATATTGGGGAGGCAGCAACCCTCAGTGCACGGGTGAATCAAAAAATATTGCCAAAGCCTGTTTTTCCTCTATTAGATCAGTTGGCCCATCGCTATCAGGGCGGAATCGTTGTCGCCCACAGTGGAACGGTCGCGGGAATTTTACTAGATGGAAATCTTCCAAACGGTGATGAGGTGGTTTCACACTTATTTAGGGAAATGTCACTCGCTTTCAAGGGTGTTCCTATAAATTTATTTCATTATGAAAGCAAGGAAAAGATCATAATTTGAAAGACTCGTAAAGTTTAATTTCAAAAGGGGGTTAACATGTTTAGTCAAGAGGAACGAGAAGTGATTTACGATGTCATTTATAAAAGGAGAGATGTCCGCACTTTTCTCCCCGATCCGGTAAGTTTTATGAGGAATGGGGAAATCCAGGAAAGAAAGTTTATTAGAGAGTGAGGATTGATTTATGGAAACTATTTCGTTAATTCTTCTTGTATTTGTGCTAGGGCTTCGTCATGGATTGGATGCCGATCATCTGGCATGTATTGATGGATTGACCCGTTATAACGGGCGTTTGAATAGTTCGATTGCTCGCTGGGTTGGTTTGCTCTTCTCCTTTGGGCACGGGTTAGTTGTAACCATCATCGCGGCTATCTTAGGTATTTTTATGAAGAGTTTTACAATACCGGATCTCGTGAGTACACTGGTGACTTGGTTTTCAACTCTATCCCTGTTCGCGATTGGTACCTTAAATCTTTTTAATCTTTTGTGGAAAAAATCGACGGAAAATGAAGATTTTCGGGTTAGCGGAATTAAGGGGAAGTTCCTGCCGAAGATGTTGAAAGAAACGACGAATCCCTTTTTTGTGATTCTGATTGGCGGATTATTCGCATTGGCGGCGGAAACGGTTAGTCAAACATCGATGTGGGCGATTGCTGCAGGTAATACGGCAAGTTATATGCCAGTTTTATTAGGGATCATCTTTATGCTTGGGATGATGATTACAGACACCCTAGATTCCATCGTCGCCTTTCGCTTGCTAAAAGAAAGCAATCGATTAGGACAATCCGCTTCCCGTGTAATGGGCTGGGTGATTGTGGTTTTGGCCTACGGGGTTTCCTTTTACCAAGCATTTACGTTCTTCTTCCCATGGGCAGAACTTGATTATGAGATTTTAGGAGTTATGCTGTTTACGGCTTTTGTTCTAAGTTATCTATTCATAAGTTATCGGATTAAAAAGCAGATGGAGATAACAGTTAAAAATTAATCGTCCACTAATGACGTATCGACATGGAAAGACTATTTTTTTCATAAGCTGCGGAGTCAGGTCCATTATTGGATCTGGCTTTTTCTTATAAAAAACAGCAGGAGGCCTTTTTGAAAATAACAAAGAATCAATCACCTAAAACCGGAAAAACAAAGATGAGTCGCTGCAAATCCCAATATTCAATCGAATCCGGTACACTGAAATGGTGGCTTGGTCATGAAATGACCCTCATAAAAAGAAACGCTTGTTTGTGGGAAATATCAATAAAGTGTATACTTACTAAATGAACTTCTTTTACATTTCTGGGGGGGAATATAAGTGAACTTAAAACCAAAGGCCATATTTCTAGACATGGATGGCACTATCTTAAACCATCAAAATAAGGTAAGTATACATACGAAAGAAATCATTGATGAAGTCAGAGAACATGGAATCAAAGTTTTCATCGCTACAGGCAGGGCGTTTGAGGAAATAGAGGGACTCGTACCGCCGGGTTTTCAAGTAGACGGAGTCGTAGCCTCCAATGGGATGGTCGGATATGCGGGCCATGAAGTGATTTTTAAGCATTCCCTGTCGCGTGAGCTAGTAGAAACTGTTATTCAAATGGCAAGGGAGAACAAAGTGTATTATGAGCTGTTTCCATATGGCACTCCTCGAATAACATTAAAACAGGATCAGCCATATGTAGAAAATGAAATAAGAGACCCTAAGCCGAAAAGTGTTGGCATGAATGAGTGGCTTTCCCGTAAGGAAGCGATAAAAGAAAAAATTGCATGGGCGGATGAAATTATGGGAGATGAATTCTCCAAATTCTATTTCTTTTCCAGATCAAAAGAACAGATTAATCGCTGGAAAGTAGAGCTGGAGCAATTAAAGAAAGAAATAGACTTTACCACCTCCATCTCGACTGAACATAACGTCGAACTGATGGTGGCGAACGTGAACAAAGCAACCGGTATCCAACAGATGTTTAAGCACTTTGATTTGTCCGAGACTGAAACAATGGCTATCGGGGATAGCGATAACGATTTGCCTATGCTGCGGCTCGTGAATTATTCCGTGGCAATGAAGAATGCACCTGATAGTATTAAAGAAATCGCGGATGACGTGACAGATTTCAATTGCGATGAAGATGGGGTTTACCATTATCTAAAATCTAAATTGATGCTGTAAAATTAGACAAGCTCCAAATTCCATTGTTTATAGAGTTTGGAGCTTTTTTATTGACATACGGTAATGCTGGTTTAATGATTATTACTGTATCTAAAGTAAATAAGGGGATAATTTCGCTACCTTTAGTTCTAAGCCTAATGGGCCGGGATTCATTTGCTTTTCTTATACACACCAGGTGATGACAAGCACCAAGCCTTTTTTTCCTCATATACATGAAAAGATTTAATGATGAAAGAAAGGGGGAGGCTACATTGTATCCAAATTATCCTTATCAGCCTTTCTATCCATATATCTATGACTTTAGACAAGGACTATTTCAAAAAATTCTTGCTTGTTATCAACAAAAGCGTTGGATTAGATTATCTTTCCGAGATGGAACAACTGCTGAAGGTTTAATTAGGACCTATGATCCTTTAAGGGGAGTATTAATTTACGTACCGATGCAAAGGTATACGATTTCGTGTGAAGGTGTAAGGGTGGATTCTTTGCAAAAAGCACAGAATTGCATTGGCAAAAGATCCACTTTGATAATTTCCAACAATATTAGGCTAACTTTTACAATAGAAGGTGTTGACCAATCTCAAAATATTGGTGGATGGGTTAACATAAATGAACTTATGTCGGTATCTGGACAGGTAGTTGACGCGAATTGTATTTAGTTGAGATGATTATAAGTATAAAAAAGGGTGATGACAGCTAGGGGGTGTCATCGCCCTTTTTGCGACAGTATGTCCATTAAGGAAGAGGGTGGAAAATATAAAACTCTAAATCTTAAAAAAAATACTGAAATTCACAATACTTTTCTAAAGCTATCTGTTTTTTAGACTTAACTGATGTATAATGATAATTTGCTGTTTGACAATTCTTACCACAGGAAGTAACAGTCATATAGCTTTTATTAGTCTCGGAAGGATAATAACTTGGTTCTGCTTTTATTATCCAGTAATGTTATTGCTGCAACAACAATTATCTTATCAAACAAATTCATTTCATTGAATGAATAATTCTTACCTTTCTTATTCACTGTTAGGACCTCAATTTATCATAAAATTCTTTTGGGTTTGTTATTTTGTTTTGAATAAAATATTCAGCCTCATTTTTAATAATTTCTATGTAGTTCTGTTTTTTAAAAGGTTTTGTTAATTTACCAATGCCTCTAAGACTCCCTTTTACCTCAGTTTTATCATTAGGAATATCAACTATAACAGTAAGATATACCTTTCCATTATGTTTTACTACGCCTGTAACTTGTCCTTTTTCTAAGTCAACTGTATATTCAGGTACAATTTTCAATGGGGAAAATGATGTCCAT
Source organism: Bacillus sp. ISL-75 (assembly GCF_018613095.1). Lineage (NCBI taxonomy): Bacteria > Bacillati > Bacillota > Bacilli > Caryophanales > Bacillaceae > Bacillus > Bacillus sp. ISL-75. The sequence goes on along the minus strand of NZ_JAGGQX010000037.1, from coordinate 16,120 downwards.
CCTGCTTTTTTAGGTGTTATCCCAATCCTAAATAGGAATGTATCAATTATTTCTTTAAGTCTCATTTAACTAGTCCTCCATTCCTTTTACATCATTGTCTCTTTGAGCAAATTCTAACAGAAATTATTGAATATTTTGGATAATTGGATAATTACTCATATATTTAGGTTTATACTTTGTTTAATAGTTCTATTTATTGTATCTGTTATTAAAAAACAGGTTTTTCCCAAGAAAAAATAAATTTTTTTTAAGCTGTAATCTAGAAAGGAGAGTAAAATGAAACCATATAATGTAATAATGGTTTTAATTTTATTAGTAAACACAATTTTTATTATAAATTATTTTAGATTTCCTTCTTCCTTATATATTTTTTTGTTAATACTTTTTATTGCAGGATTAGTGTTCTCTATAAGATCTTTAGGTAAGACTCAGTCTAAATACCTTTGTGTGATTTCAATTGTTGCCAATATCATTAGTGTAGGCTTATGCTCTTTTGCAATTTTTGCAGAATATATTATGGGACCACCTAATTAGCAAATTCTTAAATACAGGGTAGGCAGGAACAGAATTTCAAAACAAATAAAATCAGTAAAGGAGGGGCTAACTGTGCCTTTTCTTAGGATGGGGGATGGATATGCCATTAGATGGTTATATGTATGACAAAGATAATAAAGAAATTGATTACTTTCCTATTGATGAGTCTTTGCATGAAGCTATTTTTGCAAAAAATAGTAAACTATATATGAGTTATACCAGTCTGAGAAAACTCAGGGATTATTATAAAGATGTTAAATTTATAGGAGATGAGGTTTACCAGCTAGAAGTTGACCTTAAGAGATATAAAGAATTTATCAAGAAGGATCAGCACAAAAAGGTTGATACATTGATAAAGAAACTTTCAAACCTTGATTTGGCTAAAGTAGCATTTTATGCTGATTAATAATTGGTTATTGTCTATTGGAAGGTGGTTCAACCACAATATACAAAGATTGATGGAGTCCATATTATATTCATAATAATTGAAAGAATTTTATTAATCGAACATTTCTAGAAGGTATTGTATTTTTTTATGTATAAAATTACAATGGATTACATAAATATAACACTTTACTTTGATAAACAGGTAAAGTAATAAAGTGAAATAGGGGGAATAACATCATGAAGAAAGTCATCCAGATTTTAATCGTTTTAGCTGTGGCTCTAATGGCAACGGCATGTGGTACACAGCCTAAATTACCTGCACAATCAAAGAGTGAGCAAAGTAAAAAAGTAACCGAAGGAAATACATTTGAAAATATAAAAAAGCAAGGCGTTATTAAAATTGCTGTGGATGATACATTTCCACCAATGGAATACCGTGATGATCAAAACAAGTTAGTAGGTTTTGACATTGATCTTGCAAACGCCCTATCAAAAGAGCTTGGTGTGAAAGTAGAATTTATACCAACTGCATGGGATGGAATTTTACCAGGATTAGACGCTAAACGATATGACATAATTATGTCATCAATGAATATTACAGATGAAAGAAAGCAAAAGGTTGATTTTGTAGAGTACATGAAATTAGGACAAGTTGTTGCAGTAAAATCAGGAAATCCTCAAAAGATTCAATCGAAAGAAGATCTTTCTGGAAAAATAGTCGGTGTACAACTAGGTTCAACTAGTGAAAGTGCAGCGAAAGAGATTAAGGGAATAAAAGAATTAAAGACATACAATGGTTATACGGATGTATTTAATGACTTAGGACTTGGCCGTTTACAGGGAGTTATTGTTGCAGAAGCCGTTGGCCGTTACTACAAAACGACTAAACCTGATGCTTTCGATGTTGTAGGTAGTTCATTCCAAAGTCTTCCAGTCGGGATTGCTGTACGTAAAGGTGATGACGAGCTTCAAGCAGCATTACAAAAAGCAATAGAGACGGTGAAGGATAACGGAGACTACGCAGAAGTTAGTAAGAAATGGTTCGGAACAGACAAATCTAAAGAATAAAAGGATACGGATAAATCGGAATGCTGATTTATCCGTCTTGTTTTTGCTTATGTTTTTTCAAAAGGAGAGAGGGAAATGAAGGACTTTATATCATTTGCATTAACTTATCTTCCCTACTTATTACAAGGGGCATTGGTAACGGTTGAAATAGCCGTTATTGGGATAGTCGCAGGAAGTATTATAGGATTACTATTTGGTCTCGGCCGTGTTTCTAACACTAAACTATTTTCACAAATTAGCAGATTTTATATTTGGGTGATTCGAGGAACTCCTCTTTTAGTGCAATTATTCATCATCCATTTCGCGATCCCTTCCGTTTTTCCTGTATTAACGATGCCACCTTTTGTTTCCGCCTGCATCGCATTGTCACTTAATGCAGCTGCCTATATTGCGGAAATTGCTAGGGGCGCCATTCAGTCGATTGATAAGGGACAAATGGAAGCAGCAAGGTCTCTTGGATTAAGTTATGGACAAGCGATGAGACGGGTTATTATACCACAAGCGTTTCGCCGTATGCTGCCCCCACTAGGAAATGAATTTATTGCCTTAATTAAAGAATCCTCCCTCGTATCTACTATAGCTTTATACGATTTACTCAGAACTGGTCAGCAAATAATAAGTAGTACGTACCGTTATATGGAAATCTTTTTACTAGTTGGTTTAATCTACTTAGTGCTTACTACGATCATGACATTTATCATTGGGAAAGTGGAGAAAAAGGTAGGTGCTTATGAATGATAACATGCAAAAATGTGATTAAAACATTTGGTGATTTAGAAGTTTTAAAAGGTGTCGATTTACATGTCTCGCAAGGTGAAGTGGTGGTCATAATTGGACCTAGCGGATCAGGGAAAAGTACCTTTCTTCGTTGTATGAATCATTTAGAGTCTGTTGATGGTGGGAGTATTACGATTAATGGTAAAATGGTAGAAAACAAAGAGGCTGCGTTGAATAAACTTCGTCAAGATATTGGAATGGTCTTTCAGCAGTTTAATCTTTTTCCACATATGACCGTTTTGCAAAACATTATGGAAGCTCCTATTTTATTGAAAAAAATGACCAAAGCTGAAGCAAAGAAAAAAGGAATCCAGCTTCTTAAAAAAGTTGGGCTTGAAGCAAAAGCGGACGAATATCCAAACCGTTTATCTGGAGGGCAAAAGCAGCGTGTAGCGATCGCTCGAGCGTTAGCCATGGAACCGACGGTTATGCTATTCGATGAGCCTACTTCTGCACTTGATCCGGAACTTGTCGGGGAAGTACTCACGGTCATGAAGCAGCTGGCAAAGGAAGGTATGACCATGGTCGTAGTTACTCATGAAATGGGTTTCGCAAAAGAAGTAGCAGATCGGGTTATCTTTATGGATGGCGGAAATATAATTGAACAAGGAATTCCAGAAGACATTTTTGTAAATCCAAAGCATGATCGGACGAAGGAATTTTTAGGGCATATTAGATAGGAGGAGCCCACATGTTGAAAGATTCAAAGTCAGAAATAACCTCAATTATTCATGATAAAGTAGAACAATGGTTTCCTAAATTAGTGGAAATAAGAAGAAATCTTCATATGTATCCTGAAATTAGTAATCAAGAATTTAAAACAACCGAAAAAATAAACGGATGGTTACATGAATTTGGGATTCAACAAATACCACTTAGCCTAGCTACTGGGACCGCTGCAGAAGTAAAGGGAATCCAACAGGGACCAACGGTTGCCATACGAGCGGATATTGATGCTCTCCCTATTCAAGAAGAAGCAGATGTTCCATTTCGTTCAAAAATTGATGGTGTAAGTCATATGTGCGGCCATGATGTTCATACAACGATTGCACTTGGGGCAGCGATTATTTTAGAAGAAATGAAGGATCTAGTCCCTGGGAATGTTCGGATATTGTTCCAGCCAGCTGAAGAATTTGAAGGTGGAGCAGAATCTATGATTCAGCAAGGATTATTGGAAGGGATAAGTTCAATTATCGGTCTTCATAATGTTCCAGAACTTCCTGTTGGTCAGATAGGTGTGAAGGAAGGATTTTTAATGGCAAGTGTAGATGATTTTACCCTAACCATTAAAGGTAAAGGCGGACATGCTGCGCTTCCAGAGAAAACCATTGATCCGATCGTAATTGGCAGTGCAGTTGTCAGTCAGCTGCAAACAGTGGTCAGCCGTACGATTTCATCTAAGGAATCGGCAGTTGTCACCATTGGTTCCTTCCAAGCAGGGATGACAAATAATGTCATTCCGGATAAGGCTATTCTCAAAGGAACGGTCAGAACTTCCAACGAACAAGTGAGAAAGAAAATATATGAGGTATTTACACAACTTGTTACAAATACCGTGGCAGCACATGGTGGGGAAGTAGAGATTAAGTATGAGTTTCTGCTGCCAGCTGTCTATAATGATGCCCAGGTGGCAGAAATTGTTCAGTCAGCAGCTGAGACAATAGTTGGGAAAGTAAATACGATACGGGCAGAACCAACCATGGGTGGTGAGGACTTTTCTTTTTACCAAAAAGAAGTACCTGGCTGCTATGTGTGGCTTGGTTCAGGGAATCAAGAAAAAGGGATTAAATATGGGTGGCATCACCCGAAATTTATGGTAGATGAAGATGCAATTAAAATTGGAGTTAAATTAATGGTTCATTCAGTGCTTAAATTATTGGGGAGATAAACCTTTAACTTTGGAAGAAATATCTCATTTTCCTCGCCAATAAAAACAAAAAGATTAGGAATCCTGCTTTTTTTCGGAAGGAAACAGCAGGATTTTCTCTATACTGGACATTCAAATGAAGGGAGAATTTAATCCTATGGAAGCAAATTTCATGGAGAGTTTAAATTTAACGATTGATGGAAACCGTCTTTGGAACCAATTAATGGCCCTTGGAAAAATAGGAGAAGGAGACAATGGCGGGGTCACTCGAACATCATTTGATCAAGATGATATCGAAGTTCGAAAATTTTTTCTGAAACTACTGGAACAAGCTGATTTATCCCCTTATATGGACGCAGCTGGGAATATCTTTGGGCAAATAATCGGTAAAAATCCCGAATTACCTGCCATTCTTATTGGTTCTCACCTTGATACAGTAAATTCTGGCGGGCGTTTCGATGGCGCCATGGGTGTTCTAATGGGTGTTGAGGTCCTTTGTACGTTGAAGGAAAAGGGAATTCAACCTGAAAGAACGATAAAGGTTGTTTCCTTAACAGATGAGGAAGGGGCTCGTTTTGATTATGCTTTTGTAGGTAGTACCGCTTTGGTTGGGACAGAAGGTTCGAAAAAATTAAAGGAAAATTTAGGTTCAGCAACAGATAAAGATGGGATTTCCTATCTGGAGGCCATGAAGCAAGCCAGTCTAGAAGGGGAATATTTTAATCAGATTAATCCAGACCTTTTAGAACAAGCTCAGTTAGGTAAAAATGACGTAAAAGCTTATATTGAAGTACATATTGAGCAGGGAAAAGTGTTAGAAAATAAAGATTTAGCTGTTGGAATCGTTACGGGGATCTCTGGTGGAGAATGGGCGGAAGTAACCATCATGGGTGAAGCGGGGCATGCAGGAACGACCTGGATGAAAGAGAGAAAAGATGCTTTAACAGCTGCAGCAGAATGTATATTAGCCATTGAGAAAATAGCACGGGACAATAACGGAAGTGTTGCGACAGTAGGAAAATTGGAAGTAAAACCTGGAAGTAGTAATGTCATTCCTGGGAGAGTGGATTTTACACTTGATGTCCGGGATATATCTAATGAACGGCGTAAAAACACGGTTACTAAAATCTATAATTCAATTCGGACAATTGCTGCAAACCGTGGTTTAGGGTGTGAAATTAGGCAGGTTCAATCCCTATCTTCTGTGATGAGTTCACCAATCGTGATGGAAGCAGTAAAAGATTCTCTGCAAGAATTACAGTATCCTGTTTATGAATTACCAAGCGGGGCTGCTCATGATGCAATGGTGTTGGGAGAACTTACAGATATTGGAATGATTTTTGTGAGGAGCCGCAATGGCATAAGTCATCATCCAGATGAGTGGAGTTCTTTTGAAGATGTTGCTCTTGGGTGCGAGGTACTATTCAGGACCACGTTAAAACTATTATAAATGATGAATCACTAAATTGAGAGAAAAAGTGAACCTATACTTCCTTATTGAATATAATAAATATGAAATACTACTAGGGGTCCCCCTGTATAGGCTGAGAGAAAAACAGATGTTTTTTAACCCTTTGGACCTGATCTGGAATATACCAGCGTAGGAAAGTAGCTAAAGTGGAAGTCTATTTTTTTCATAAGCTGCGGAGTCAGGTCCATTATAGGATCTGGCTTTTTTCTATTAAAACCATAATTCAGTTAACCTCTTTCGCTGTTTTACTCGGCCAGATGATATTGCCGGAAGTGTGTTATTTCTAGCTTCTGATTAATCCTTTTATTACTGGTCAATGTTTGAATGTAAATGGAGGATTGGTAATGAAATGACTATTTTTAGTCGCACCAAACCGTGTTTGGTTGATAAAAGGGCATTTTTTATATCATCCTTAAACATTTTGAGATGGCATACTGTAGTTGCGTATTCTTAAAGGTTCAACTAGATAATAAAATCCCAGATATAAGAGACATAAGGAATATTTATAAGAAAGTGGCAAAAAGTATTAATTAGGTGGAGGAGTACATAGATCAATTTCTCAAAGTAAGATTTCTGCACCTCTAAAATGAAACAGAAGCCTTAATAGAAAACATTTTAGGTAAAAATGGTCATTTTCAAGTGAAGCATCTTAAAATTTTTGGACAGTACCATGCAAAAATGTTTTATTTTTTTAAGACTATTCAAACTTGCAAAAATGTACAAAAAAGCTAAACAGAAAAAAGACCATATAACAGCGTATATTTTGGCATGGATGAATATTGCATTCGGTCTTGTATCATTATTGGCAAATTGGATATACAGTCACTTTATTTGGTAACTATATCAAAGTTTAATTCTAAAAAGATTTTGGAGGTGTCAATACATGGTACATAATGAAGAAAAGGAAAAATTACTTCGTGATTACGGTTATCCAGAGCAGTCCATTCCACGATTAGTACAGGAAATAGATTCGATGAGCCTTGATAAGGTGAAAAAACTGATTCTGCCATTTAACGATATTACAGCTGATAAATCATTTAGACGTGATTAGCACGTAAAGTGGCTCCCCAGGTCTGGTGGGTTCGATTCCCAAGCAGCCCCGCCAACCTTATAAGAAATTAGTCAACTACAAAATGAAATAGCGTGATTACGATTTAAAGCGACCCAACAGGTCGTTTGTTATTACTTCCAATGTCCTTTTATATTCTTGGAAATTCCTAAAATGGATCATCGTTATCGAAATGATTTTGAGTTATATTTTGATGCAGAGGTTATGTCATCAGTATGAGATTGCCCTATTGTTTTCCCCTTATCTGCTTTTCGCCTTCAAAAAGGCCGCATAGTTTGCCGCCTCTTCAGGCGGGGCCGTGAGGGATCTCTCATAGCCTTTCCGGAAGCTTCTTTCGTACGCCCTTACAAACCTCTGCCCGAGTATCCGTCGGGCCGCCTGTTCCGCCGTCAATTCCGGGTGGGCATGAAGGTATGAGTAGAATTTCTTCCCGGAAGAAAAAGAGAGATACACCTGCCGGAGAAGCCCTATTTTCATGAGGGGCAGGACGATTTCCTTCTTGTTGTCCATGGACAGCCGGGATTGTGGCATTTGCTGCCAAGCACGGGAAATCCGGAAATTATGTCGGTCTTCTAGCCCCGAACGTATTCCCTCATAATATCCCTCTTCCATCCCCATCTGGATGGGGTCGGGCGGGGCTTGGCCGTCTGTCTGGAGACCGCCGGCGAAAGAGAGGACGGCAAACAGAAAAAAGGCTACCAGGTTCCGTGTCACAGCGTTTTCCCCCTTTCTGAGTCAATTCTTCCTCTTTAGTATAACCAGTCATTTCCTTCATATGATAGCGGGGAAGAGTAGAATCGGATAGATAAATGAAAAATGTGGAGTTTGGGTATTGGGTTTTACTGTTTTAGCAACGAAGTACCTTGATAACTACCTAGCCTGGTTTTTGTTTGTTGATAGTCGCAGTAACGAAAACACAAAGCACAATATTAAAGATTTTCTATTATCATCATTTGTCTTTGAAATGACAGATACTTACGATAGTTTACGCTTATCAAAATTCGCTGTATAGTGCTTATTTAACTATCGTTGCAGGAATTTGCAATAAGTTAATTGAATAATTCTGTGAAGAGCACTTGATCTCAAGGAGGTATTAGATATGAAGATCAATAGAATAGATCATGTAAGTATAAACGTAAATGATCTTTCAGAGGCTAAAGCGTTTTTTCTTGATTTAGGACTTGAAGTACAAGCGGAATGGGAATTGGATGGAGAACAGTTGGACAGAATAGTTGGGCTTAATGATGTTAAAACGGCATGTGTAGGATTGGGGATGCCAGATGGTCAAGCATGGATAGAACTAGTCAAATTTTATACGCCGTCAGATGAAAAAGATATTCAGCAACCTTTTGCAAATACGCTGGGTATCCGACATATTTGCTTTGCTGTTGAAGATATTGAAGCTATTGTTGCAAAATTGAAAAAGAAGGGCACGGAAGTCTTTAGTGAGATACAGCAATATGAAGAAAGTTATAAGTTATGCTACGTTCGTGGTCCAGAGGGAATTATTTTAGAGTTGGCGGAGAAAATCAAATAAACAGACGATATGCTGACATATATAGAGAAACACTTTCGCTTATCTAAACACACGGACATTTCAGACTGGACGGCTGTCTTTTTTAGGGGCAGCCGTTCTTTCTCCTTGTTGGACAAACGGGGGCATTAGCTGAAAAAAATGGGGAACCTCGACAAATGAAGGTTTCCCTAATTTATTATATAAAAAATCAACATTTAAATTTAACAGAGCCTTTATATTAATGACATGCTCTTAAGAGCATTGTAAATTCCATGTTCATTGCAACTATCTGTGATTAAATCGGCTTTCTCTTTAACTTCTGTTTCAGCATTTCCCATTGCAACCCCAATTCCTGAAAGTTCCATTAGTTCAATGTCGTTCATTCCATCTCCGAAAAAGACGATATCTTCGTGCTTAACTCCATTTTGTTCGGCGATTTTCAAAATGGTTGTTGCTTTCGAGCCTTCTCTAGGGATGACATCTACACCAAATTTGTGCCAACTCACATATCTGAATTCTTTGATAGCGTATTTTTGAAGATCTTCTGGTTTGCAGAAAAGCATAGCTTGAATAACTGGATTTTGTTTCCAATACATTTCATCAAAGTCAGGGAGGGTCCATCCTAAACTATCGTAAGCTTTAGTTAACGACTCTCCAGGTTCTTCGAAATATCTTTTTAATCCGTTCGCTGTTTGGAACACAATCTGATCATTGTTTTCCGTAGCAATTTCAATTAGTTTCATAATAGATTCTTTTGATAATATTTCCTCATGTGCTAATTCATGACGGACATACCCGACTGATCCATTACATAAAACATAGGTATCAATTTCAAGTTCGTCAACGATCGATTTTGCTGTTGCGTAGTCCCTTCCTGTCGCAATGCCGATGTCATGTCCATTTTCTTTAAGAGAAACCAAAGCTTGTTTGGTACTGTCGAGAATCTTCATTTCTGTCGTTAATAATGTTCCATCAATGTCAAAGACAAGAAATTTTTTACGCATTTTCTTAAACACCACCAAATTAAATGATTTTATCACTTGCGATCATTAGCCCTATCTACATCACTAATGCCTAGCTGAGATAACGATTTAGACACAGGGATTCCAAGAACAAAATACAAATCTTCAAGTGGAACAACCTTGTCATAGTCTGTCATTAGCACTTTTTGAAGTGAACCTAAAACTACTTTTTCTGTATCTATCAGCGTTCCATCAACATCAAAATAGTCGTATTATACATACTCTCTCTCCCTCTTGATTAATTATGGAAAAAACTCTGATATACTTCCCAGCTTTAATCTTTACTTGCAATTAATACTTCAACACCATATTTCTCCATAACATTATATAAATCATTAGGTGGAACTTCATTTGTAATAAATGTATCGATTGATTCGAATGTTAAAGCTCTATAATTCTGTCGATGATTATATTTGCTATGATCAGCCAATAAAATAACTTGATCAGTATGTTTTATTAATTCACGCTTAAAATGAATATCTTCTTCAAAGGCATAGTATAAACCGTTTTCAGTAATACCTGCTGCTCCAATAAAGGCCTTATTGAAGTGATAATCTTTAAGTTTTTCAATAGTTGAATATCCAGTGAGATGTCGAGTTGACTTATTTAATGTTCCACCTAAGAGTTGAATCTTGGTACCTTTAGATCGTGCTAACATATAAGCAGTATCAATTGAATTTGTCACAATGGTAACAGGTTTTGACTGTAAGGATTGAGCAATAAAATTAACTGTGGTGGAAACATCTAGATAAATCATTTCATTGTCAGCTATCATATTTGCTGCTTTCTTTCCAATTAATTTTTTCATCTCAAATTCAGTCTGTGATCGCTCTTGATAATTATCAATTTTCTTATGAAAAGATGCTAAAGAAACTCCACCATAGGTTCTAACCACTGCTTTATTTTGTGAAAGTTTAACTATGTCTCGTCTTGCGGTATCACGTGAGATATTAAACGTTTCACACATCTGTTTAATGTTCATTGTTTTATGAGATTCTAAATAATTTAGGATGCGTATTAATCGTTTTTCTTGATTCATTAGTAACCTCCTCAATTATATAATAAGTTATTTTAAGTTGTTACGGAAATGGTTTTAAGTAAATTCATCAAAACTAACTTACCATTTAAGTTAGTTTAAGCTATTAACGCGATTTTCGGCATTGCTGCGATTTTATGAGTTAAAGAGATTGTGAAAGTTTTCACTTAAACTAACGGGTGCGTTAGTGAAAGAAGGATTGGTCTGATTCATTATAGAATTAATAGTTATATGTAGGAGTTGGAGTTGAGGTAGAATGATTAACTTTTTATTTGAATTATTAGGTCTAGCCCTAGATGGAGGTAGTACAGGTTTAGACACAAGGAAAATTGACAGAAACATTGAACGATTAAAACAACAAGGTTGGTTTAAAAAAATATTCGAAGATGAGAAGTATCATAGATTGTTTTTTACAAATAGACACATAAGGGCTTATTTACAAAGTAATTTTCGAGTAAATAAGATTATTAACAATGAGAAAGCTCAAAAAAAATTATTGAACTTGCTTGATGAGCAATTGTTAAAGTAAATCTGTAAATTGGTTGAAGACGAGTCCTTATTTCTTAGCAGTTTGTTGGAAAAGTAAATAAGATTGTGAAGAAATGTACTTAAAGTAACGGGTGCAATAGTTGAAGAAGCAGCTACAATCTTGGTAGCTGCTTTTGTTATCGCACTAACAAGTCAGGTTAGTTGACAAATAATTGAAAGAAAGAAAAACCCACTATATATATAATTCGGGCAATGATAATCTGATAAGAAGTAATTTATGAGACACTCCAAGGGTGAAAACATTAAAACAGGCTATTATTTTTTCAATATTAATACATATTTTAATTTTAATTGGGCTTTATTCTTATTATAAATATTTGCTTTATAAACTTTACAAAGAAACGGGTATGAACAGTTTATGGATAAGTTATGATGGGTTATTTTCGGATAACATATGGATTGAACTCTTTTGTTGGCTACCAATAACTTTTGTTGTTTTTACGTTATTATTTATTGGTATTAAATCTATATGGACATTAGTGAGAAGAAAAGGATGAACTCCATAAGATCTTCTCTTATTTCATTAACGGGGGAGATTGTTCAATAAGTGCAGTCGCTTTTCTGGTTCCGCTAACGGGTGAGTTTTGCTTAATAACTATCCACCAAAATAAAGAAGGAGGGGATTTCAAATGTTAGATACAGTATATGTTAATATTCGTCATATGAATTTTTGGTATGGAGAATATGGTCTTTATGATAAAAGCTGTAATGATGAGATTACAATTTATTCAGATGCTAATAAGACCAGTAAATTGGGTTATTTTGAAATTACCACCCATATTGGGTTAGCTTATTTATATAATAACGAATTAAACGAACAAGAAGATTATGATTACAAGAAGAAAATTGAAGAATTTCTGAATGATGATTATCAGATAATTTATCATTATATATATCCGAGAGATGATGAAGATTTATTGTATCAAGTTGACCATTTTGCACCTTTCAATAGAAATAATCATAAACCAATTTATATCGATATGTGGACTAAACTTTCAGATGAGTTAGACATAAATGAAATTAAGAAGTGTGTAAAAATATTTGTTAAAGAATTCTTAAACGAAAATGTATCAAATGTTGAATTGCTTGATATTCCAACATATGTTGAAACTAAAAATTCATATGATGAAGATTATTTGCATTTTCAAGAATCAAAAGAAAGACGGGAATAAAAGTAAAAGATTGTGAAATAAGACATTTAAAGTAACGGGGTGCTTATGTTAAAAATGGGCTCTATCGGCGGACTTTTTTCTTGTTCAGTGGTGGCAGGTTATAGAATAAAAAACCAGTTTTGACAAAACCTTATGTTAAAACTGGTTTTTATTTTTGTTTTAGGATGGAAGGTGGTTTTCTGATAAACATCAAAAAGACAGTATTTAAATTAATTATCTTATTAATAGTGTTAACTCTGATAAGTAACGATATAAGAGAAGTTAAAGCATCCAGTATAAGCCTTGAAAAGGGAGAATTATCTTTAAAACAAGCCATCAATCTTGGAATTGATCGAGCGAAAAAATGGAATGATAAAGCATCCTTAATAAATGTTAATAGTGTGGACGAGACGAGGGGCGGTTCAAGAGGCAAAACTGGGAAGCGTTATAATTGGTTCTTGAACTATATGGTTCCTGGTACAGAAGATTATTTATTACTGGGTATTTCTAAAGGGAAAATTACAGTATTCGAACAGTTAAAACAATCGGGTCAGGAACAAACGATAGCTTACAGTGCTATTAAGTTTGATAGTTCTGACTTAGTAAGAATTGCAAAGGATAAATATGGACTTAATCCAGGAAAAGACTGGGCAACAGGATATCATTTTACACTAAGGATGATTGAAGATACACCGACTATATCAGTGTTGGGCACTGACAAAGATAAACTCTTTACAAGAATTACTTTCGATGCAAAAAACGGTAAAATCACTGGTGCAATTCACAAAGTTCCCTATGGCGGTGGTTTATTATCCCTACAACCAGGTTCAAATAGATCTAAGATAACCAAAAAAAGTATGGCTATTATGGGAATTACAGCAGGGAAAGAATACTTGGTTACTTGGGGTGACAGAAAACCAACTCAGTTTAGTACAACCAATCATCCATTTCTTGAAGTCTGTTCAAATAGTGGAAAACGGTGGTCTGAGTTAGATTTAAACAAGTATGTAAAACACGCGTGGTTTAACGCTAATGATGAATTGTATGTATTAACAGCATCCGAGATATGGTCAAATGTAACGCATAAAAGTAAAGGGACCAAAATATTGACTTTAAAAAAAGAAATTGAAAACATAGATTATTCTTTCAATAATAACATTGCAGTTTTATCCGACGGAATGGTTTACTCAACTATAAATCAAGGGGATAGTTGGGAAAAACACCCGGTTCCTGAATCCCTACACACAGTTCAGATCTCTGATAAGGGAGAGTTATTTGTCTTAACTCAAAGTCGGAAGATTCTTCGAAAAAACAGCGATAAATGGAAACCGATATCTATACCTTCAATTGCAGGTGTTCCTTGGGATATGAAAATCCTAAAGAATAAGATTGTTATTTCTACTGATCTTGGATTGTGGAAACGTGATGTTAGTGGAGTTAAATGGGAAAAACGACAAGTCGATGAACCGATAGCTAGATTAATTAAAAAAGGACATAATTTATTTGGTATTACAGATAGAGGTTCAGCTATTTACAGAATGGACCTTGGAAATGAAACCATCGATAAGATAGATAAAGTGTACGAGGCTAAAGATATCATTGTTTGGGATATAGATGTATTCCAAAACATTTTATTAATTGCAACCATACCAGATTATAGTTGGGAAGAGATGGACACTAGATTAAGCAACTAATCCATAATATGATTTAAAATATCTCGATTAGTCAGAATATAAAGTTTTTTACTAACGGGGTGCATTACTTCAGAAGGAGTAATGCACCTTTTTGTTGAACTAACGAGCAGGTTTGTTGAATAAGAAAGTCGAAATGTTATATAACGTTTTCTTTAGATGGGAGGGTACAACTTGCTTGATAAATTCAAAGGGGTGTTTAAAAAGGATGAACGTAATGAGATTGATGAGAAGTACGTTTTCGTTCCAGATAGTGAGATAAACGAAGAGTTAAAAACAAAAATAGTTGAATTAGAAAGGTTAGGAGAAGAATGCAGTAAAGTTCTTCAAAGAAAATATGCAAATGTATTTGAAAGCCAAGGAAAAAGTAATCTAAGAATATGGATTTGTAGGGATATTGATGGTGATGAAATAAATGACTTAACCTCTCAGAAATGTCTTGAAAAAGAATACCGTTCTCAAATAGCAATAGACTATGACAGTCCAAAAATCGATGATGATTTTTATGCAAATACAATTGAGTTATGGTATTACTTTGGTGGGCACCATAAAGGTTCTGGTACACTATATGATTTATCCAAAAACGATTTAGAAATAGATATTGAGGGTGCTTTAAAAACGTTACTTTATGACTAATATAAACCAGTTTCTTGTTCAACTACTATGAAAATTCACTTCTGTAACATCGGAAAAAAGGCAATACTTAAGAAGACGCAGATCATTCATTTTTTAAAAAAGGAAGAGAGCGACAGTTTATTGATCTATTGTTAAAATGAGTTGGATTAGGATGCTTCTGGTTCTTTAATTGATACGATATAACCAAAACTTTCAAGTCTTCTTAAGGAATGTCGAACAATAGATTGCTGTCTTTGTTTATCGAAGTAGTCTTCGCCTAAATCTACATACATTTCTTTACGGGTTAATAGATAATAAGCGATTCTTAACATCGCATGGGCTACTACTATTCCAGCTTTTTTCTTCCCTTTTCGTGATGCTGTACGCCTATACAGTGCTCCGAGATAGTTTTTTTTGATCCTTTAACTGAATGAGCTGCTTCTATTAATGAAGATTTTAAATATTTATTTCCTTTTTTGGTTTTAGAAGATTTCCTTTTTCCAGCACTTTCGTTATGACCAGGAACTAGCCCCGCCCACGAACACATATGAGCTGCAGATGGAAATTGTTCTTTAATATTGTTTCCTAATTCAGCCATCATTTGTTCCGCCATTCGTGTAGCGATACCAGGGATGGAATCAAGTTCGTTCTACATCTTCTTGATAAGAACTTAACCTTTGGGCTACTTCTTGATCCAACATTTCAATTTGCTCGGTAAGGAAATCAATGTGTTTTAAAATGGTTTTTAACATCAGACGTTGATGAGGATTAATATAACCATTAAGAGCCAGCTCAAGTTCTTCTTTCTTCTTTTTCAGTGTACGTCTAGCTAAGTTTGCTAGTTTCTCAGGATCATCTTCACCATCTGCGATTGAATTAAGCATATCTTTTGCTGAAACCCCCATAATGTCAGAAACAACCGATCCTAGTTTGATGTTAGCACCTTCCAACACCTTTTGGATTCGATTGATTTGTCTTGCCCGTTCTTCAATAATACTCCGACGATAACGCACAAGTTCTCGTAACTCTCGTTGGTTTCGGTTTGGAATATAACTGGGTTTTAGTAGTCCGTGCCGAAGAAGCTGAGCAATCCACTCTGCATCCTTAACGTCGGTCTTGCGACCAGGGAGTGCCTTCATATGCTGGGCATTCACTACTAAAAACTCAATTCCTTCAGCTTCAAGTAGGTTAACGATGGGTTTCCAATATACACTTGTGCTTTCCATAGCCACATGGGTACATTTATGTTCCTTAATCCAATCAATTAATTGTAGTAAAAATACCGTTTTAGTCGAAAAAGTTTTAATCTCCTTTCCTTCAGTTGTCATAATGCAGGCAGTAATGTTGTCCTTATGGACATCCATACC